>JAAEPF010000038.1 GCA_024222295.1 Actinomycetes bacterium | reverse complement strand
GGTCGTCTCGGTGGTCGCCCAGACCTCGAGCTCGCCGCCGACATCGCCGTAGAGCGCCATCGGCACGCCGGCCGCCAGGTCGTTCCCGGAGCGGTTCCGGAGGCGCACGAGCACCTGCACCGTGTCCCCGCAGGGGTCGTCGCAGACATCCACGATGTCGGGGGTGAGGTCGTCGATCAGCGAGACCCCGGCACCCTCGGCGATCTGGCTGTGCCAGGAGTTCTGGTCGCTGAAGGTGGGCACGGCCTCGGTCGGCAGCGTGAGGTCGTCGTTGATGTTGTTGATGCTGTAGGCGTGCTGGTTCCACACCTGCCGGCTGGGCACCCAGGAGCCGGACTCGCTGCCGAGGATGTACAGGCCGTTCTGGTTCTCGCCCTCGTGGCCACCGCCGCAGGGGACGATGATCTCGGTCTGGCCGTCTGCGTCGACGTCTGCCACGGTGGGGAACTCGTGCAGCGTCCGGGACGCGTGGTTCGCGTCCTCGAGCCGCACTGCACCGGTCAGCCCGTCGAAGACCCACAGGCGGGTCTCGTCGGCGTAGACGACCTCCGGCCGGGCGTCACCCTCGAAGTCGAAGACCACCGATCCCGTGACGTGGGACGAGGCGTCGTCAACCGGCATGGACCAGAGCACCGTGCCGTCGGCCTCGTACACCGTGTAGGTGTCCGCCTCCGCGACGCCGATCTCCGGCACCCCGTCGGTGTCATAGTCGGCGATGGTCGGAGGCCCGCCGTTTCCGCCTCCCACCAGGGCGAAGGTGGCGGTCACGGTGCAGTCGGCTTCGATGACGCGCCCCACGCCTCCGCCGATGCTCACGACCTCCCCGACGCCGTCGAGGTCAAGGTCGGCGACGCCCGTGAAGCCGTCATCTTCCTCGCTCGAGAAGCCACACAGCGCGTTGCCGTTGGCGTCGTACAGGGTGCGGCCGGTGATGACCTCTTGCAGCCCGTCGCCATCGAGGTCGGCGATGACGGTGTGGTAGCCGACCTCGGGGTGTGTCGGGTACGCGCCCTTGCCGGCGCCGCCCTCCCACAGCAGGGCGCCGCTGCGGCCATCCATGACGGCG
>JAAEPF010000037.1 GCA_024222295.1 Actinomycetes bacterium | reverse complement strand
GACCCCAGCTACCGGCAGCGACGACGCCGTGAAGCTGCGGCACCAGGCCCATCCGTGTCCACTACGCCCCGACGCACAACGGCACACGACGCCGCGCCCGCCTTGTGGGGTATTCTCAAGTGGACCAGTGCCAAACTCAGAGACATCGTCTCGGGCGGAGCCGGCGCAGTCGGGTCTGGCCTCGGGGGTGCCCTGAAATGGGCCAGCGGCAAACTCGGAGCTATTGCCACAGGCGGAGTGGTTTGCGGTCTTCTCCTGGTCGGCGCCAAACTTCTCGCTCAAGGAGCCGTCGGACACGTAGGAGCCCGCATCTGTGCGCGCGCCCTGGACTCACCCACGGCCCAGTGGTGCCTCCGCTGTTGCCAACCGATCAGGAGGCCGCGCGATGAGGCCACACACACAATGCCGCGCGCGCATCCCGACGACCCCGAGAGCCAGCACGTGCACTCTCTTCGACACCCGCTGCTACAGGAACACTATGCTGCTGCAGTTGCCGCCGCCGTCGCCGATGCCACCACCGCCACCACCGCCGCCATTGTGGAAGTCACTGCCGCGGTATCGCGAGCCTCGTCTGTCACACCACGGTCGACCAGCCCGTCCCCGCGAGACGGCCCCGCAAGCGGCGCGGCCTCTGGCAACCCGCCGACTCACGAAGACGCCACAGCTCAGGCCACCGATGCCGAGGCAAGTGAAACACGTGAG
>JAAEPF010000036.1 GCA_024222295.1 Actinomycetes bacterium | reverse complement strand
GCGCAACGCCAACGACGCCATCAGCCTCTCGCAGGCGGCGGAGTCGGCGCTGCAGCAGTCCACCTCCATCCTGCAGCGGATGCGCGAGCTGTCGATTCAGGCGGCCAACGACATCAACAGCGAGCAGGACCGCGAGGCGCTGCAGAACGAGGTGGACCAGCTCATCGACGAGCTCACCCGCATCGGCACCAGCACCACCTTCAACGGTCAGAAGCTGCTCGACGGCAGCTTCGTGGACGCCTTCTTCCACGTCGGCGCCTTCGCTCGGGAGACGGTGCGAGTCCGCATCCGGGACGCCCGGGCCGAGACCATCGGCCGGGCCGCGACCTTCACGGGGAACGTGGTCGACGGCAACGCGATGGCCGCCGGGGACGTGGTCCTCAACGGCGTCGAGGTGCGGGCCAGCCGGGCGGTCGACGACCAGCTCTCCACCGCGGGCCAGGCGGCCTCGGCCATCGCCAAGGCGGCGGCCATCAACGCCAGCACGGACTTCCACGGGGTCACGGCCAAGCCGCTGCCCACGGAGGCCGTCGGCGCCGATCGCATCGGCGCGGTGGTGCTCGACACCGACAACAACATCATCGTCAACGGCGAGATCATCTCGGGCATCACGGTGGAGGCCGACGACGCCTCCGAGGCCCTGATTTCGGCCATCAACGAGGCCTACCCCGACACCGGGGTGGTCGCCTCCCTCGACGCTCAGGGCCGACTGCGGCTCGAGGCGGACGACGGGCGCAACATCGACGTGCAGGTCAACGGCGCTGCGGCCCAGGCGGCCCTGAACATCGCCGCGGGGACCTACACCGCCGCGCTGCACCTGCACAGCGACGAGCAGTACGTGGTCGGCGGCAACGCCGAGGATCGCATCGGCTTCGGCGACAACGCCCTGGTGGGCGTGACCAACGCGGACTCCATCAACACGGTGGACATCACGACGCGCTACGAGGCCAACGAGTCCATCCTGAAGATCGACCGCGCCCTGGAGCAGATCAACTCCGACCGGGCGGAGCTCGGCGCGGTGACCAACCGCATGCAGTCGACGCTCTCGAACCTGACCACGGTCATCGAGGCGAGCAGCGCGAGCCGCAGCCGCATCCAGGATGCCGACTTCGCCACCGAGACCTCGAGCCTGACCAAGCACCAGATTCTGCAGCAGGCCGGCATCTCCATCCTCTCGCAGGCCAACTCCAACCCGCAGGCTGTCCTCAGCCTGCTGCAGCAGTAAGGGCTGACTCATGAAGTCCCGCAAAGCAGGGTTGCAGTGCCAGAACTCGTCGGTCACGGAGGCCGAGGCCGACCGATTCGAGGCCTTCGTCGAGGATCTGAGACGACGAGGGCGCGCCGACAAGACGGTGGAGTCCTATCGCAGCGACTGGGTGGGCCTGCGCAACTGGTACGGCGGGCGACAGGGTGAGCCCTTCGAGCTGAGCGCGGTGGACGCCG
>JAAEPF010000035.1 GCA_024222295.1 Actinomycetes bacterium | reverse complement strand
GAGGCGGCACCGCGTACCACGCGGCCAGCGACGGGTGCACACCCACGTACGTGCGGTCGACATTTGTGGCGGTTCGGCCCTTCGCTTCACGGCGGGGGCCCGGCAGGAGGTGACCTCCGTTGAAAGCGAGACGGGCCGCAAGGTCGCCGCGGGTCCCGTGCCAGAAGACCGTGGGCGTGTCAGTGGTAGGAGCACGGAGGTCCCACGTGAGGTAGGGGAAGATCGTCTCGCCTGAGTTCCCGCCCGAGTCTTCCAGCACCCAAATGAGCCGGTTCGGGGGCCTCTGCATGATGTCAGTCCACGGCGCCAACGCTTGGAGCGTAGGGTCATGGGTGAATCGAGGATGGTCGTAGAGTCGCAGGGCGTCTTCGATGTCCTCCGTAGTCACGCCACTGTTACCAAGCGCAAAGCCGTTCTGGTACAGGGAGGTGAGGATGCTCGTCGGCGGCACGGGGACCGCTGGGTCGCGCTGGATGGTGCTGCGTAAGTTGCGCGTCGGTGGCCAGAGGGCTGGGTGGGGCGTACCAGGGCCTGAAGGCGCCTGGGGCCTGGCGGGTGATGCGTGGCGTGCTCGCCGTCGTGGTGGTTGGGTGTCCATGTCGGAAGAGGAACCACGGGCGTTGCTTGCATCCGCTTCGTCGTCGGGCGCTCCGTGCACGCCGTCGCCGTCGAGGGTGCGCTCACGTGCTTCACTTGCCTCGGCGTCGGTGGCCTGAGCTGCGGCGGCTTCGTGAGTCGGCGGGTTGCCAGAGGCCGCGCCGCTTGTGGGGCCGTCTCGCGGGGACGGGCTGGTCGACCGTGGCGTGACAGACGAGGCTCGCGATACCGCGGCAGTGACTTCAACGATGGCGGCGGTGGTGGCGGTGGTGACATCGGCGACTGCGGCGGCAACTGCAGCGGCGTAGTGTTCCTGTAGCAGCGGGTGTCGAAGGGGATGCACGTGCTGCCTCTCGGGGTCGTCGGGATGCGTGCGCGGAAGCGTGTGTGGGGCCTCATCGCGCGGGCTCCTGATCGGTTGGCAACAGCGGAGGCACCACTGGGCCGTGGGTGAGTCCAGGACGCGCGCACAGATGCGGGCTCCTACGTGTCCGACGGCCCCTTGAGCGAGGAGTTTGGCGCCGACGAGTAGAAGACCGCACACCACTCCGCCAGTGGCGATAGCTCCGAGTTTGCCGCTGGCCCATTTCAGGGCGCCCCAGAGGCCAGACCCGACTGCGCTGGCTCCGCCCGAGACAGTGTCTCTGAGTTTGGCGCTGGTCCACCTGAGAAGACCCCACAGGGCGGGCGCGGCGTCGTATGCTATTGTGCGT